>NZ_JAJMOZ010000039.1:0-1416 GCF_020991525.1 Flavobacterium sp. EDS | reverse complement strand
GGATCAAGAACAAATCTTGGGGAGGAAAAGTCAAAATAAAATAAGAGATTTGTAATCTAAGAATTTATTATGACCGCTATAGAGCTTTTAAAATTTATGCTTCCTGATTTTTTAGTAGAACACTTTGAAGTTGTTTCCTCTACTAATACAGAAGAAATATTACACCTATACTTTGAAGAAAATTCCAAACCTCCGGCGGAGTTTAATGGACTTCAGTTAGTCTCAAAGGGCTTTCAAGATGAGATTACCGTTCAGGACTTTCCTCTAAGAGGCAAGTTTGTGTATCTACACATCAAAAGGCGTCGTTGGACTAATAAAGTCACAGGTGAGATCATTAAAAGAGATTGGAATTTAGTTGCTAAGGGAACCCGCATGACTCAAGAGTTTGCGGCTTTTTTAAAAGAAATTAATAGATAAGACCGCTATTGATTGTCGAACCATTGGAAGCTTGCTTGGAGTCAATGGGAAGAAACTACAGAGACAATATAAAAAACACCTAAGTTCTTTTAGTACATGGGCTCTACGTGAACATGCTCATCAGTGGATTGTTTACCCTGAAAATATGGGTACTCATTTATCGATTGATGAAGTAGCTTTGTCTCAGGGAGAGCTTTTTACTATTATTACCAATAAGAAAGCCAGAGGTAAAAAAGGTTGCTTAGTTGCTATTGTTGCCGGAACAAAGGCTGATCAGGTTATTGAACATATCTCTAAAATTGACTATAAAAAAAGAAGTTGTGTCCAAGAAATAACACTCGACATGGCTAATTCCATGAAATTAATCTCCAAAAGATGTTTTCCAAAAGCCATGCAGGTTACTGATAGATTTCATGTTCAAAAATTAGCTCTAGAAGCATTACAGGAGATTAGAATAAAATATCGTTGGGAAGCTATGGATGCTGAGAATAGATTGATATTACAAGCAAAAAGAGAGAGCAAAACCTATATTCCAGAGCTTTTGTCTAACGGAGACTCTGTAAAACAGTTATTAGCCAGAAGTAGATATGTTCTTTATAAATCTCGTGAAAAATGGACTGAGAGTCAAAATGAAAGAGCTCAGATCTTATTTAGCTTATATCCTGATATAAAAACAGCATATAGATTAGTACAGCAACTTCGTGGGATTTATAACAATTACAACAACAAACATATTGCTATGACAAAACTAGCACATTGGTTCAGGAATGTAGAAGAATCAGGTTTTAAAAACTTTAATATCCTACTTAATACCATAACCATTAATTACCAGTCAATCTTAAACTATTTTGATAATAGAAGTACCAATGCTTCAGCGGAATCTTTTAACGCTAAAGTAAAAGCGTTTAGAAGTCAATTTAGAGGAGTACGAAATGTGGATTTCTTCTTATTCAGATTATCTAATCTTTTTGGATAATCCCCAACTTTTGAACTTGATCC
>NZ_JAJMOZ010000038.1:0-1428 GCF_020991525.1 Flavobacterium sp. EDS | reverse complement strand
CATTAGTATCATAAATTTTCCAATCTCCTCTCTTTTTCGTAAAATAATATTTAGAGCTTTTATTTTCAGAAACTGTACCAGATGCTCCATTTTTTACATATATATATATCCCTTTTTCTTTTAATTTTCCATTATCATGATAATATTCCCAAGTACCTACTTTTAAACTATCCTGAAATGTACCTAATTCTTTTAATTGCCCATTCTTATAATAATATTTCCAAATACCTCTTTTCCAATTTAATGAATACTTGCCTTCTGATTCTAATTCGCCTGTCTCATAAAAATGTTTCCATCCATAATTTTTCTCGTTCTCTCCAGAAGTTATTTTTTCTATCCCAATAGCTCTAATAATTTTTGTGTTTGGAAAATAAAAAGTGTCTTTATCTTTTAGATATTTCTGCCAGCGTTCTTCTTCTTCCTTGCTTTCACTCCTTACCTTCTCTACATCTTCTTCTTTTATGTAACTTCCTGGACTACTTCCATCAGGAGTATTATTTAAAAACGGACCTCTTATCCAAAAAATTTGATTGCCGAGAATAGTTCCAAATTCGACCTTGCCCATTCCTGATATAATCTTTAGATATTCGTAGCTGTATTCTTCCCAGTTAAAAATATGTATTTTGTTGTCTTCTCGAGTCCATTCACCTGAATGACAGCGTTCTATAGTGTCTTTTTTGTAATAATGAAAAAAAGTTCCATCTGCTTTAAAATCTACATAATGCAGGGCTTTGTCATCTTCGATATTGTAATATTTCCCTAAGACTTCTGTCTGGCACGAGGTGCTGACGCAAAGAATAACAAATAAGAGAAATAGTAAAGTGATTTTAGGCTTCATTTGTTTTAATTTTCCTGCAGTTCAAAAAGAGTCATTTGGGTTACAAATGACTCTTTTTATATTATTTTTTTGTAGTTAGCGATGCTTTGTTGTAGTCACTATAATATTTATCCTCCCTATTTATCGTTTCCTTACGCTTATCAATTGCATATTCCTTACTATAACCCATACTGACAAATATACTATCATAGAATTTTTCTCTAGTTGCGAATATTTTTGTGTTTTTTAATTTACCGTCAGTATCATAATACTCCCATATTCCACGTTTTTGGGTTAAATAATATTTTGAACTAAAGTTTTTAGAAGCTATACCAGATACTCCATTTTTTATATATATATAAATACCTTTTTCTTTTAATTTCCCGTTATCATGATAATGTTTCCACATGCCTACTTTTAGACTATCTTCATAAGCTCCAATTTCTTTAAGTTTTCCGTTCTTATAATAACATTTCCAAATACCTCTTTTCTTATTTAAAGAATACCTCCCTTCTGATTCTAATTCGCCTGTATTATAAAAATGTTTCCATCCATAATTTTTCACGTTCCTTCCAGAAATTATTTCTTCTATCCCAATAGCTTTAATAATA
>NZ_JAJMOZ010000037.1:0-1444 GCF_020991525.1 Flavobacterium sp. EDS | reverse complement strand
TGAACTGCCCCCAAAAAGTTAGACACTATTTGGGGGCATTTTTATGGAAAGAAAAGTCAAATACAATTATGAATTTAAACTTCGTTGTGTAGAGGAAGTTTTAAAAAGACATAACTCGGTTAAAGGCACAGCCAAAGCAAACAGCATAGCCGAGAGTAACCTTACATGCTGGATTAGTCGTTATAATGAATTTGGAATAGAAGGTCTTTTACCAAGACAAAAAAATAAAATTTATACTGCAGACTTTAAATTGAAAGTGATACAAACCATTCAAAATAAGTCTATATCTTTGGATGAAGCCTGCTTAATTTTCCAAATTCCAGCACAGTCCACAATAATAAGCTGGCAAAGAAGATATGCGAAAGATTACTTGGCAGGTTTAGAACTTAAATCACGAGGTAGACCAGCAGTTATGAATTTTAAGAGAAAACAACGAAAAACAGATAAACCTTTAAGCAGGGAAGAAGAGCTCTTAAAGGAGTTAGAGTATCTGCGCGCTGAGAACGAAATTCTAAAAAAGTTCAACGCCTTAGTTCAAGCCGAGCAAGCCAATCAAAACAAAAAGCTCAAACCATAATGGAATTAAGGCATAAGTATGATTTAGATCTTTTACTAAATTGTATGAACATGGTTAGAAGTACGTATTATTACTATGAAAAAAAAGGTCAGGTAATCGATAAATATCAAGAGATAAAAGAATTAATTAAAAAGATTTACAATTATCATAAGGGTAGATTGGGATATAGACGTATTACTCTATTAATCAAAAAAGAAGGTATTTTAATTAATCACAAAACAGTACTTCGATTGATGAAATTTTTAGGATTAAAAAGTTTAATCAGAATCAAGAAGTACAGATCATATAAAGGTGAACAGGGAAGAATAGTTCCCAATATATTACAACGTAATTTTAAGGCAGATAAACCTAATGAGAAATGGGCAACCGATGTGACTGAATTTAATGTTTCTGGCAATAAACTGTACTTATCGCCGATAATTGATCTGTTTAATGGAGAGATAATCAGCTATGAATTATCTCAAAGACCAGTGTTTAATCAAATCTCAACAATGCTTGAAAAAGCATTTGCAAAAATACCAGATAATACTAATTTAACTCTGCATTCTGACCAAGGCTGGCAGTATCAAATGAAACAATATCATTATTTATTAAAGAAAAAAGGAATTAAACAAAGTATGTCCAGAAAAGGGAATTGTCTTGACAATGCGGTTATTGAAAATTTCTTCGGAATATTAAAATCAGAACTGTTTTATCTTAAAAAATACAGTTCTATTAATCAATTGAAACAAGAGATTGTTGAGTATATAAATTATTATAATAATGACAGAATTAAACTTAATCTAAAAGGAATGAGCCCGATACAATACCGAGCTCATTATTTTCAAACTTAATTATTAATTTGTCTAAACTTTTGGGTGCAGTCTA
>NZ_JAJMOZ010000036.1:0-1560 GCF_020991525.1 Flavobacterium sp. EDS | reverse complement strand
AGTCGCAATATAATATAAAAAATATACGATGAAGAGTTTGATCCTGGCTCAGGATGAACGCTAGCGGCAGGCTTAACACATGCAAGTCGAGGGGTATAGTTCTTCGGAATTAGAGACCGGCGCACGGGTGCGTAACGCGTATGCAATCTACCTTTTACAGAGGGATAGCCCAGAGAAATTTGGATTAATACCTCATAGTATTATTAAATGGCATCATTTTATAATTAAAGTCACAACGGTAAAAGATGAGCATGCGTCCCATTAGCTAGTTGGTAAGGTAACGGCTTACCAAGGCTACGATGGGTAGGGGTCCTGAGAGGGAGATCCCCCACACTGGTACTGAGACACGGACCAGACTCCTACGGGAGGCAGCAGTGAGGAATATTGGACAATGGGCGCAAGCCTGATCCAGCCATGCCGCGTGCAGGATGACGGTCCTATGGATTGTAAACTGCTTTTATACAGGAAGAAACCCTGGTTCGTGAACCAGCTTGACGGTACTGTAAGAATAAGGATCGGCTAACTCCGTGCCAGCAGCCGCGGTAATACGGAGGATCCAAGCGTTATCCGGAATCATTGGGTTTAAAGGGTCCGTAGGCGGTTTAATAAGTCAGTGGTGAAAGCCCATCGCTCAACGGTGGAACGGCCATTGATACTGTTAAACTTGAATTATTAGGAAGTAACTAGAATATGTAGTGTAGCGGTGAAATGCTTAGAGATTACATGGAATACCAATTGCGAAGGCAGGTTACTACTAATATATTGACGCTGATGGACGAAAGCGTGGGTAGCGAACAGGATTAGATACCCTGGTAGTCCACGCCGTAAACGATGGATACTAGCTGTTGGGAGCAATCTCAGTGGCTAAGCGAAAGTGATAAGTATCCCACCTGGGGAGTACGTTCGCAAGAATGAAACTCAAAGGAATTGACGGGGGCCCGCACAAGCGGTGGAGCATGTGGTTTAATTCGATGATACGCGAGGAACCTTACCAAGGCTTAAATGTAGTTTGACCGATTTGGAAACAGATTTTTCGCAAGACAAATTACAAGGTGCTGCATGGTTGTCGTCAGCTCGTGCCGTGAGGTGTCAGGTTAAGTCCTATAACGAGCGCAACCCCTGTTGTTAGTTGCCAGCGAGTCATGTCGGGAACTCTAACAAGACTGCCAGTGCAAACTGTGAGGAAGGTGGGGATGACGTCAAATCATCACGGCCCTTACGCCTTGGGCTACACACGTGCTACAATGGCCGGTACAGAGAGCAGCCACTGGGCGACCAGGAGCGAATCTATAAAACCGGTCACAGTTCGGATCGGAGTCTGCAACTCGACTCCGTGAAGCTGGAATCGCTAGTAATCGGATATCAGCCATGATCCGGTGAATACGTTCCCGGGCCTTGTACACACCGCCCGTCAAGCCATGGAAGCTGGGGGTGCCTGAAGTCGGTGACCGCAAGGAGCTGCCTAGGGTAAAACTGGTAACTAGGGCTAAGTCGTAACAAGGTAGCCGTACCGGAAGGTGCGGCTGGAACACCTCCTTTCTAGAGCCCTATATGTTAGCA
>NZ_JAJMOZ010000035.1:0-2624 GCF_020991525.1 Flavobacterium sp. EDS | reverse complement strand
ATCTAATATCTGATTGGCTTTAGTAACGTCTCCTGTAGATTTTAATGATTGTGCATATCGATAATAATATTCAGGCTCAACTTCAGTATTCATTGCGAACAATTCGGCATACCATTTTGATGCTTTATCAAATTCGGAATTGAAATAATAAGAATTGCCTAGTTTTTTGAACATATCTTCTGATTTGTATCCTTTTTCGGCTACACGTTCATAGGTCTTAATAGCGTCTATATAGGCATAGTTGTCGTATTTCTTGTCTCCAGAAGCAATCTTGCCTTGTTGTGAATAACTGTTTAATGAAAAAACACTTATTATTGTTATGTAGAGGATTGTAAAATTTTTCATAATAAATATTTTTAGAAGAAACGTGGGGTTGTAATTTTGCCGTTGTTTTTGAATATTTCATAGCGCAAGAATATTTCATGCGAGCCAGAATTATAGTTGTTTAAGTTAGTGGTTTCACGATCATAGCCATATCCTATATATAGTCCATCGCTAACTTGAAATCCAACCATAGCACTCAATGCAGCGCTCCATCTGTAGGCAACACCAACTACAAACTTGTTAATGAACATAAAATTGGCCGAAACATCAACTTGTAATGGGGCTCCCTCTACTATTTTGGTAAGTACAGCAGGTTTAAATTTGATATCTTCATATTTATCTAAATCAAATACATAACCAGCCATAACATAATAATTGATTTTATCTTTATAAATGGCATAATCATTATCGTTATAGCGATTGGTTTCGATAAAGTTTGGTACTGATAAACCTATGTATGCTTTATCAGAATGATAATAAACCCCAGCTCCAATATTTGGTCTAAAGACACTATTAAAGTTCTGAAATTGTGGATCACCTTGATCTGCTGGATTTAATTTATTGATATCTAGATTGAATAAATTACCTGTGGCTTTAATACCAAAGGACAGTTTGTAATTTACAGATGTTTGTATTGTATAAGAAAGGTCTACAGATAGATCATTCTCATTAGTGGGACCAATTTTGTCATTGACTAATGATATTCCTAAACCTAAATTACTGTTGTTAATTGGCGTATTTACCGAAAAACTACTTGTTTCAGGTGCACCATCAAGTCCAACCCATTGAGTACGGTATAAACCAAAAATACTTAGAGCTCCTCGCGACCCAGCATAAGCAGGGTTGATATTTATGGTGTTGTACATGTATTGTGTAAATTGTGCATCTTGTTGAGCGTAACTTACTATAGCTGTAAACATCAAAACGAAAGAAAATAATTTTGTTCTCATAGTAGATATTTATTATTTTATTATTGCAATTGTTTTTCTTGTTTATGATAAAAATGGGTCAATACATTTGTATATCAAAATTACAGATTTTTTTTTCTAAAAACACCTTGCTGACAATGTAATCAGTGCATTGTCAGTAAGTTGTGTTTTTGTTTGTTTATCTTGTTAGATATAAATATCCATCTTTTTTATTGGTTTGAATTGCACCGTTTCCATCAACAGAAGTATAAGTCAGAATATAAAAGTACGTTCCTGTTGGAAGTCCAGATGATTCGCTTATAGTTGTTCTTCCTCTTGAGAATCCTTCAAAAGCATTTGTTGTGTTATTATAGTTTCTAGTTTCAAATACAAGTATTCCCCAACGGTTATATATTTCGACAGTATTATCAGGATAACAGGTTGTATTATCTATATTGTCGATAACAAATTTATCATTGAAGTTATCCCCATTTGGAGAGAATGCATTATGAACTAATATGTTTCCACATCCTAGTACTTTACATTCATCATTCACAGTAAGGTTTACGAATAAGCTTCTTGGGCAAATTTCATCTTGTATTTGATATTCGAATGAGTAAGTACCAACAGGAAGTCCGAATGTGGTAACAATGCTACCTTGTAAAGCATTGGTATTATCAGTATCTATCCATGTACCTACAGTAGTTGTGTTTCTTGGTAGTGGAACAAATAAATTAACAGTTGAGTCATCAGCATTACAAGCCTGATCAGGGAAGACCACTCTTGGTTGTATAACTTCACGTTTAATTGTTATTGTTTGTACCAATATGGTTTTATTACCAGCACAATCTGTTAAGGTGTATGTTCTTGTTAGGATATACGGAACGCCTGGACAACTAGTACCTCCATTATTAGAATCGCTTACTGTTATGTTTACAGTTTCGCTACAGTTATCAGCAGCGTCTGTTATAGCATTCGGATTCGCTACAGGAATATCTGATATGTTCACCAGGTTTGTAATATCAGCTGGTGCAGTTCCTGTAGGAGGAGTAGTGTCTTTTACTGTAATTATTTGAGTAAACGAAGCGGTATTACCAGAACAATCACTAGCTGTCCATTTGCGAGTTAATATATAGTTTGTACTACATTCGTTTTCAATATTACTTTTTGTTTCTGTATAAACTACAGGAATATCAAGGTTACAATTATCTGATGCAGTTATATTAGCAGCTTGAGGAACGTTATCACACGATACAAGCATATCAGTAGGAAGCTCTCCATTAAATGTTGGTTTAGTAGTATCTTCAATTGTAATCACTTGCGTGAAAGTATCAGAAATATTACCACAATTATCAGTAGCAGTCCAAGTGTTAGTGTATGTTCCAGAGTTAG
>NZ_JAJMOZ010000034.1:0-2942 GCF_020991525.1 Flavobacterium sp. EDS | reverse complement strand
GATAATAAAAACAAAAAAAAACGGTCATATTAATTTATGATTGGTACAATAAGCAAAATAAGGGCGTATGGGGGATGCCTTGGCTCTCAGAGGCGATGAAAGGCGTGATAAGCTGCGAAAAGTTACGGGGATCGGCACACACGAATTGATCCGTAAATACCTGAATGGGGCAACCCACTATGTTGAAGACATAGTACACCGATAGGTGGGCAAACCCGCTGAACTGAAACATCTAAGTAGGCGGAGGAGAAGAAAACAAAAGTGATTCCGTAAGTAGTGGCGAGCGAACGCGGATTAGCCCAAACCAATGTTGTTACGGCAATGTTGGGGTTGTAGGACCACGATATTTGTTGCACAAAGAATTAGAATCTACTGGAAAGTAGAACCACAGAGGGTGATAGTCCCGTATAGGTAATGAGTGTAAATGATAGTGGTATCCTGAGTAGGGCGGGGCACGTGAAACCCTGTCTGAATTTGGCGGGACCATCCGCTAAGGCTAAATACTCCTGAGAGACCGATAGTGAACCAGTACCGTGAGGGAAAGGTGAAAAGAACCGTGAATAACGGAGTGAAATAGATCCTGAAACCATACGCTTACAAGCGGTCGGAGCCCTTTCGTGGGGTGACGGCGTGCCTTTTGCATAATGAGCCTACGAGTTAACGTTGCTGGCAAGGATAAGTGGTTAAGCCACGGATCCGTAGCGAAAGCGAGTCTGAATAGGGCGCTTTAGTCAGTAGTGTTAGACGCGAAACCGTGTGATCTACCCATGGGCAGGTTGAAGCTGTGGTAACACACAGTGGAGGACCGAACCGGTTGACGTTGAAAAGTCTTCGGATGACCTGTGGGTAGGGGTGAAAGGCCAATCAAACTCGGAAATAGCTCGTACTCCCCGAAATGCATTTAGGTGCAGCGTTGTGCATAAAGTTATATAGAGGTAGAGCTACTGATTGGATGCGGGGGCTTCACCGCCTACCAATTCCTGACAAACTCCGAATGCTATATAATGTTTCACAACAGTGAGGGCTTGGGTGCTAAGGTCCAAGTCCGAGAGGGAAAGAACCCAGACCATCAGCTAAGGTCCCCAAATATATGTTAAGTTGAAAGAACGAGGTTTGTCTGCCCAGACAGCTAGGATGTTGGCTTGGAAGCAGCCATTCATTTAAAGAGTGCGTAACAGCTCACTAGTCGAGCGGACGAGCATGGATAATAATCGGGCATAAACATATTACCGAAGCTATGGATTTACAATTAATTGTAAGTGGTAGGGGAGCATTCTAACAGGGTTGAAGGTGTGTCGTAAGGCATGCTGGACTGGTTAGAAAAGAAAATGTAGGCATAAGTAACGATAATGCGGGCGAGAAACCCGCACACCGAAAAACTAAGGTTTCCACAGCTATGCTAATCAGCTGTGGGTTAGTCTGGTCCTAAGGCGAACCCGAAAGGGACAGTCGATGGCTAACGGGTTAATATTCCCGTACTACTAATTACTGTGATGGGGTGACGGAGTGATGAAAGCGCCGCGAACTGACGGAATAGTTCGTTGAAGTACCTACCTATAAGATCTGCAGGCAAATCCACAGATTTTGGGGAAATACGATAGTACTCGGAGACTTCGGTTGAAGAGATAGTGCGCCTAAGGGCTTCCAAGAAAAACCTCTAAACTTCAGGTAATTAGTACCAGTACCGTAAACCGACACAGGTAGTTGAGGAGAGAATCCTAAGGTGCTCGAGAGATTCATGGCTAAGGAATTAGGCAAAATAGACCTGTAACTTCGGGAGAAAGGTCGCCAGCAGCAATGCTGGCCGCAGTGAAGAGGTCCAGGCGACTGTTTATCAAAAACACAGGGCTCTGCAAAATCGTAAGATGAAGTATAGGGCCTGACACCTGCCCGGTGCTGGAAGGTTAAGAGGAGATGTTATCTTCGGAGAAGCATTGAATTGAAGCCCCAGTAAACGGCGGCCGTAACTATAACGGTCCTAAGGTAGCGAAATTCCTTGTCGGGTAAGTTCCGACCTGCACGAATGGTGTAACGATCTGGACACTGTCTCAGCCATGAGCTCGGTGAAATTGTAGTAGCGGTGAAGATGCCGCTTACCCGCAGTGGGACGAAAAGACCCTGTGCACCTTTACTATAGCTTAGTATTGACCTTGGATAAATGATGTGTAGGATAGGTTGGAGACTGTGAAGTGGCGTCGCTAGGCGTTGTGGAGTCATTGTTGAAATACAACCCTTTGTTTATCTGAGGCCTAACCCCGTTATTGCGGGGGACATTGCTTGGTGGGTAGTTTGACTGGGGTGGTCGCCTCCAAAAGAGTAACGGAGGCTTCTAAAGGTTCCCTCAGTACGCTTGGTAACCGTGCGTAGAGTGCAATGGCATAAGGGAGCTTGACTGAGAGACATACAGGTCGATCAGGTACGAAAGTAGAGCATAGTGATCCGGTGGTTCCGCATGGAAGGGCCATCGCTCAAAGGATAAAAGGTACGCCGGGGATAACAGGCTGATCTCCCCCAAGAGCTCATATCGACGGGGGGGTTTGGCACCTCGATGTCGGCTCGTCACATCCTGGGGCTGGAGAAGGTCCCAAGGGTTGGGCTGTTCGCCCATTAAAGTGGCACGCGAGCTGGGTTCAGAACGTCGTGAGACAGTTCGGTCTCTATCTACTGTGGGCGCAAGAAATTTGAGTGGATCTGATTCTAGTACGAGAGGACCGAATTGGACAAACCTCTAGTGTATCTGTTGTTCCGCCAGGAGCACCGCAGAGTAGCTACGTTTGGAAGGGATAAGCGCTGAAAGCATATAAGCGCGAAACCCACCACAAGATGAGATTTCTTTTAAGGATCGTGGGAGATGACCACGTTGATAGGCTATAGATGTAAAGGCAGTAATGTCATAGTCGAGTAGTACTAATAATCCGTAAGCTTATGTACGCCTTTTCCCC
>NZ_JAJMOZ010000033.1:0-4849 GCF_020991525.1 Flavobacterium sp. EDS | reverse complement strand
AACTGGGGCATTCGCTTGTGCAGTTGTTAATCCAGCAGTATCACTACATTCAAGCGTTACATCAAGCGCAGTTGGAGCCGTTGTCCATGTTGGTGCGGTTGCATCTTGAACATTAATTATCTTAGTGCATGTTGATTCACATCCATTGATGTCTTTGATAACTAAGGTTAGTGTAAATGAAGCGCCACAGTTAGCACCCGTAGTTATTAAAACTGTTTGGGAAGATGTATTACCATTAATAGTAGCATTTCCTGAAATTGACCAAGTGTAATTGCTCATCCCTGCAGGTGCTGAATAACTATTACCTGTTAAAGACGGGCAAATTGGTCCATCTGGACCTGTTATCGAACATATTGGTAATGGATTAACTGTCACAGTCACTGTAAAAGTGCTTCCTGCACAAGTTCCCGAAGTAGGAGTTATGGTATATATTACGTTTATCGGAGCATTGGTTGAATTTGTTAATGTACCACTGATATTTGAGGCATTGTTTCCTGCTGCAGTTCCCGAAATCCCAACTACATTTGGAGCTGCCCAACTATAGGTGGTACCAGACGGAATTGTTCCATTGGTTCCATTTGCTGGTGTTACAGTAAAAGTACCTCCACTACATATACTAGTAGCAGTTATATTGCTCAATGCTGGTTTAGGATTTACCGTTACTGTTACCGTAAAAGTGCTTCCTGCACAAGTTCCCGAAGTAGGGGTTACGGTATATATTACATTTATCGGAGCATTGGTTGAATTTGTTAATGTACCACTGATATTTGAGGCATTGTTTCCTGCTGCAGTTCCCGAAATCCCAACTATATTTGGAGCTGCCCAACTATAGGTGGTACCAGACGGAATTGTTCCATTGGTTCCATTTGTTGGTGTTACAGTAAAAGTACCTCCACTACATATACTAGTAGCAGTTATATTGCTCAATGCTGGTTCAGGATTTACCGTTACTGTTACCGTAAAAGTGCTTCCTGTACAGATCCCCGACGTTGGAGTAACGGTATATATTACGTTTATCGGAGCATTGGTTGAATTTGTTAATGTACCACTGATATTTGAGGCATTGTTTCCTGTTGCAGTTCCTGAAATCCCAACTACATTTGGAGCTGCCCAACTATAGGTGGTACCAGCTGGTACTGTTCCGTTGGTTCCATTTGCTGGTGTTACAGTAAAGGTATCTCCACTACATATACTAGAGGCAGTTATTGCTGTTATCACTGGTGGGGTACAACACGCTACTAAAGTTATATTATTAACTGTTTTGGTATTTGGAATAACTTGATTTGTTGGATCTGAGATTGTTAAACTGGCACTAAACGGGCCAGCTGAAGAATAAGTCACAGTATAAGGGCCTATTGTTGTTAGACTAACTGGAGAAATTGTAGCAGCACCAGGAAATGACCAGCTATAATTAGTGTTTGGCTCAATTCCTGTTGAAGTACTGGTATAAACCACTTTTTGATAAGTACCTCCATCACAACTTTTATTAATAGAAAAATCGGCGAACAAAGGTGTTTTTATAATTATCCCACTTGAAAGGGCACTGCTACATTTAGGAGGATTACAAGTTATCAAAGAAAGACTTTGAGCAGGCGTAATAGCTTGCCCACTTGTTTCCCAACTTAAGTAAATATTTTTTAATTCAAGGGATTGACCTGCAGTATAGTTTGTAATTTGAGCCATTCTGTATTTGGAACCGGCTGTAATTATACTCCCTCTAATTTTAATAGTTAACCTATCTGTTGTAGCACCAACAAAATTAGTGTTATCGAAATTTTTTCGAACTCCCCCAACTAGATAGTCAAATTGAAATAACAAATCATATTTGGAACTATTAGATGCAATCGTGACCCAGATATATAATCCATTTACAGGATTTGAAATATAAGCCAAAGTAGCTACATTCCCAACATTATCACCTAAATAAACATCTCCAAAATTTACATCTTGAGCATTACATTGATTAAATGAACAAGCTGGAGTTGTTGTTAATGAAGCGCTAGTATTATCGAATGTAATATTAGTATTTTGAGAATGACTAACTATTGTAGAAAACAACAATACCAAAAAAGCTAAAAACGGAATAAAAGTAATTTTTTTCATAATCTGTATTATTTAAATAAACCAGTAATTAATTTTTTAATAAAAAATATGGGATTGTTATGTCTTTTGAAGGACAACCTGAATATTTAAAACCTATTGATTCACCTAAGCTAACCCTTGGATTTGTTTGTGAATAACAGTCTATTGTCGAAAATGGTAGAATTAAAAAGTCTGTGGAAGTAGAGTAATTTTTGTTTTCATAGTCTTTTAATTTAAAATTTATGAAATATGTATCTTTTTAACAGAATCAAAGTTATATATTCTATTTTTGTTATTGTTTTTTTTTCTTTCAATAACATAAAAAGTCGTTGAAATGACAATTTTTAGATAAAAGAATAAAAAATAAACACCCAGTTTCTTGAATTGAACTTTTTTATAGAAAATAAATATTAAAAACATACTTATTTTTTATTGAGTATTTATTTGTTTGTCAGGTAGTTAGTGTCTTTGTTCTTGTGGGTGAAATACCGATGAAATACTTTTTTTGCTGATGAAATGCAACTTAATTTGGTAGTTGAGATTAAAAATTAAAGTAGTTTTACCTTTTGTATTGGACATATCGGTTTACATCCGATATCAAGTCGCAAGTAAGGAGTTTCGATTACTTGTGAAAAAAATAAGTAATAAAATTCTGTGTAATTTGGAGTCAGAAGTTAGCAAGCTACTGCTTACTGTAGCTCATGGATTTTAGGTACAATAGGAGCTAAGATTCGAAGCCAAACTTTTTTACCCTTTGGGATACTACATTTTTTAGGTCTTTCAAAAACTAATGAATCACTATTTTGTCACAGAAAGCTAAAAGTGCTAATTTTTTTCTTCATATTATTAATTGCATTTGAACTTTATTTACATCTTGTTTATTTTCGGGGACTGAAATTATTTAGAAGCTTTTCTGTAGACTTTAATCGATAGATAATAATAAACCTGGATATCGAGATGAGTATGTTAAGCAAAATGCTTCTTCGTACTTTTATGGTATTTAAAACGTATGTTAATTGGGATAATAATTCAGGACAAACTTTTACAGATGATTATTTTCGAAAAGGTCTAACTCCAACTTCCTCCTCTGTTTTTACTTTTTAGATTCTTAATTGAATCTGCGGAGAAAAGAGTTCTGTCACATCTGGGAATAACTTTTATCTTTAGAATTCTAAAGCGATCAAAAAATGACTACTAGAGGTCATTGTTATCCCAAATACATAATTCTTTAGGTAGTATATTTCAAATTAAGATTTACACTTAGTTACCGTGATGTTGACGAAATAATGAAAATTAGATGAGTGCTTGTGGATCATGCTGCGATTCAGCGCTGGGTTTATAAGTTTACACCTTTGCTTGAGTCAGAGAGGAAGAAGAGAAAAGGTAGAGTGAGAGGGAGCTGGAGATTACAAAGTATATAACAAACGTTCGTTCTCAAAGATTAGAATCAGACAGTGAAAATATCTCTACAATATTGTAGAACAGGATCATCGTTTTATCAATTGGCGCATACAAAATGCATTAGGTTTTAAAAGTTTTGAATCGCCCAAACGAACCTTGAGTGGAATTGAAGTTGTTCATATGTTTAGAAAGAATCAGATGATTAGTCTAGGGATAACTATGTTTAAATCATTCTGTAAATTGGCAGGCTAACTTTTAAATTACTTAAATTCTTATATTTGTTTCTGACAGATGCGACAGAACCGAACTAATTTATTATGAAAGTTATTTATTATTATAGTTTTTTATTTTATAAAAAAAATCTAAAAGATGATACTCCTTATTCGACTACTATCTGGGCATTAGGATTTGCAGAAGGCTTTTTTGTAAGTGTTATTTTTAATTTATTAGTGATTCATTTTTTTTGCATCAATATGGGGAAATGGTTTATGATTGCAATTGGAGTTATTTGTTTATTACTTAATTATCTATATTTTACAAAAAACGGAAGGTCGAAAAAGATTATAAAACAACAACCAGATTTCTTAGGTAGCCCAAAAATTTCGATTTTAGTAACCACTCTTTTTTATATAATTTTAATATCATCTTTATTTTGGGGACCAGTTTATGCAAAATATCTTTTGGCTGTCAATTGTAGATATCTATAATTTATTAAAGCAATCTTGGCGGTTCTGTCGCATCTCGCAATAACTTTTATCTTTAGAATTCTAAAGCGATCAAAAAATGAATACTAGAGGTTATTGTAATCCAAAACACATAATTCTTCAGGCAGTATATTTCAAATTAAGATTTACACTTAGTTACCGTGATGTTGACGAAATAATGAAAATTAGAGAGGTGCTTGTGGATCATGCTGCGATTCAGCGCTGGTTTTATAAGTTTACGCCTTTGCTTGAATCAGAGATGAAGTAGAGAAAAGGTAGCGCGGGAGGGAGCTGGAGATTAGATGAGACCTATATATAAGAGTAAAATTTATCAGGAGCTTAATCCCACTATACATTTCAATCTTTTATGTCGAACCCCGTCATAAAAGGATTTCCATTTCTATTGGGGCTAGGGTAGTAGGTTTCATATTATATAAGGGTGTCTGGAGAAGTAAGAGTTGGATAGTATATATATAGGAAGGATTATTGTTTCTTATTATATATAAGGAATAGAATTTACTTTGATTGCTGTTTTAAGGTATTGAGATGAGGATTAGTTAAGAAAGCGTATCAAAAAAGAGCTCTTCTTAATGAGAATCACGTAATAATTGCACTAAGAGCTTAGAGGTTTTTATCAAAAACGCATTCTGATTGCGATAATA
>NZ_JAJMOZ010000032.1:0-5269 GCF_020991525.1 Flavobacterium sp. EDS | reverse complement strand
TAAGTGTTATTAATGCGATAACAGAAACAGAAGGGCCTATTAATGGAAGTGGAGGTGGAATAACCCGTTCATTGATAAACAATGATACTTTAAATGGTATAGCAGCAGTAATTGGAACCAATTCAGGTCAGGTAACACTTAGCCTAGTGAGTATTCCTACAGGATTAATATTAAACCCTGATGGTACGGTAACTGTTGGATTGAATACACCAGCAGGCTCTTATAATGTTCAATATACAATTTGTGAGGCAACCAATCCAGGAAATTGTGCTACGATAACAAGTATTATTAATGTTGTGGGAGCACTTATTGATGCAAATGATGATTCTGCCACTATAGTATCAGGATCAGTTGGAACAACTGGAATTATTGACATCTTTGGAAATGACACATTAAATGGAAGCTCAACAGGATTAAGTGAAGTTACACTTACGGTTGATACTCCAGATTCAACAGGGCATATTGTATTAAATGCAGATGGTAAAGTTGATTTGGCTCCAGGAACACCAGCAGGAACTTACCAGATAACATATACTATTTGTGAGAAATTGAATCCTGTAAATTGTTCAACAGCTTTGGTAACAGTAATTGTTAAGACCATTGAAGACATTGATGTCTATACTCATATTACGCCAAATGGTGATGGTGATAATGATGTATTCTATATAGATGGAATAACAAAGTTTCCTAATAACACTGTTGAAATTTATAACAGATGGGGAGTTATGGTATATCAGGCCAAAGGATATGATAATGAAACTATTGCTTTTAATGGGAAGTCTAGAGGAAGAACAACAGTAAATGCAAATGATAATCTGCCTGAAGGAACTTACTACTATATCGTCAGGTATGTGAAAACCGATGGGAGTACAAAAGAAAAAGCTGGATACTTATATCTGAACAGATAGATGGTAGGTCTATACAATTTTAAAAAAATGATTATGAAATTAAAATTAATTATACTAGGATTAGTACTCAATGGATTTGTTGCCAATGCCCAACAAGATGCACAGTACACTCAATATATGTATAATACGGCAAATATTAATCCTGCTTATGCTGGTTCAAGAGGTTGTTTGAGTGCCTTGATAATGCACAGGACACAATGGGTAGGGTTAGATGGGGCTCCTGTTACTAATACAGCAGCAATTCATACTCCACTAAGCACTTCAAAAAAGTTAGGCTTGGGAGTTAGTTTTGTCAATGACAGATTGGGGCCTTCAGACAATAATATTATCTCACTGGATTTAAGTTACTATATTCCAACCTCCGAAAGTTTTAAATTGGCTTTCGGGGTTAAAGGGACTGCAGATATGTTTAATGTTGATTTTAATAAGGTTAAATTATTCAACCCTAACGATAATCTTAATCGTAAAGATATTGACAATAGATTCTCTGGTAATATAGGGGCAGGTATTTTTTTGTATTCGGATAAAACCTATGTGGGAGTCTCAGTGCCTTACTTTTTAGAGAACAACTATTATGACAATGATATTCAATATGTGGCCAGTGAGCGAATGCATTACTATGTGATGGCAGGACATGTTTTTGATTTGGGAGGAGATACTAAATTTAAACCATCTATTTTAAGTAAAGTAGTTAAAGGAGCTCCCTTGCAGGTAGATCTTTCGGCAAATTTTTTATTCTTCGATAAACTGACCTTAGGTGCAGCATACAGGTGGAGTGCTGCTGTTAGTGGAATGGCAGGTTTTCAAATATCTAATTCATTGTTGATCGGGTATGCTTATGATAAAGAAACAACGCGTTTAGGGAATTTCAACTCTGGATCGCATGAAGTTTTTCTTCGTTATGAATTGTTTAAAAAATATGATAAAGTAGTCTCTCCTAGATTCTTCTAAAAATAACCTCTATGAAAAAAATTTATTTGATATGTGCTTTGTCCTTTGGATTGCATATGCAGGCACAAGAAGCAAAAATGGCAAAAGGAGTGGCTCAGTATAATGATTTAGCCTATGTTGATGCAACTCAAACTTACCTTAAAGTGGCTAATAAAGGATATAAGTCAAAAGAATTATTTCAGAAGCTGGGAGATTCGTACTATTTTAATGCCAATTTAAAGGAAGCTAATAAATGGTATGCTGAACTATTTAATCTTAATGAGCCAGTTGAGTACGAATATTACTACCGTTATTCACAAACATTAAAGGCTATAGAAGACTATAAGAAATCAGATCAGATTTTGGATAAGTTTCATGAGCTCTCAGTCAATGATATTCGTGGGAACTTGTATAATCAGCAGAAAGACTATAAGAAAATTATAGACGCAAATTCTGGGAGGTATGAAATTAAAACAACTGGGATAAATACCTCGCAATCGGATTATGGAACTGCTTTTTTTGGAGATAAAGTGGTGTTTTCTACTTCACGTGATTCTACAGGGGTTGTAAAGATACAGACCAAATGGACGAATCAGGCTTTTACTAATTTTTATGTTTCAGACAGAACAGATGATAATGATTTAGCTAATCCGAAACGTTTTTCAAAGGTTATTAATTCAAAATTTCATGAAGATACACCAGTATTTACTAAAGATTTGAAGACGGTATATTTTACAAGAAATAACTTTACAGATGGAAAAGTTGGAAAGGATGATAAACAAATAATTAATCTGAAACTTTACAAAGCTGTTTTGAAAGATGGAAAATGGGAAAATGTTGTGGAATTACCATTTAATAATGATTCTTATAGTGTTGCTCATCCGGCTTTAAGTCCTGATGAAAAAACTTTATATTTTGCTTCGAATATGCCTGGTACAAATGGACAATCAGATATTTTTAGGGTAAGTATCTTAGGGGATAATCAATATAGTAAACCAGAGAATCTCTCAGGGGGGATTAATACAGAAGCGAGAGAAACATTTCCCTTTATTACTAAAGATAATGAATTGTATTTTGCTTCTGACGGACATCAAGGATTAGGAGGATTAGATGTTTTTATAACTAAAATTAAATCTGATGGTACGATTGGCAAAATTGTAAATTTAGGAGCACCCATTAATGGTCCGATGGATGACTTTGCTTTTATAATTGATAATACAACGAGAAAAGGTTATTTCTCTTCTAATAGAGCAGGTGGTAAAGGGAGAGATGATATATATAGTTTTATCGAGAATAAACCTTTGATCTTGGATTGTGAAAGTGAACTAACAGGTATTGTAACTGATAAAGAAACAGGAAATATTTTGCCAGAATCTTTAGTCTCTCTATTTGATGAAAAGTTCAATTTGATTTCTAAAATGACTGCAGACGATAGAGCTGCCTATAAATTTATGGTGAGTTGTGGTAAAAAATATTATGTTAGAGCAGAGAAAATTGATTATGATACAAATGAGCAGACTGTTATAATTCCTGAATTAGAAACGAAGAAGTATGTTCCTTTGGCTATAACTAAGAAAATTAAAGAAATTAAGACTGGAACGGATTTAGCAAAAACGCTCAATATTAAGATGATTTATTTTGATCTTGATAAGTTTAATATCCGTAGAGATGCACAGGCAGATTTGGCAAAAATTGTTGAAATTATGAAAGAGTATCCAACAATGAGAGTAGACGTAAGGTCACATACAGATAGTCGTCAGACCAATGCTTATAATGATAGATTATCAAATGCAAGAGCAAAATCAACAATTGCTTGGCTTGTCAAAAATGGAATTCAGAAAGAAAGACTTTCTGGAAAAGGATATGGCGAATCGCAATTGGTAAATCGTTGTGCAGATGGTGTGGATTGTTCTGAAGAGGAACATCAAATGAACAGACGAAGCGAGTTTATTATTTTAAGAATGTAAGCTCAACTCATTTTATAAAAAGTTTAGAAGAATCCGTAGTTATTTTAAGTTTTCTTTTAAAGACACTTTGCAGGCATGTCTGCTTCATCAGTTTCTTGATCAGTTTTTCTGATTCATGAAAGCCTGAAGCTTCAAGCTCTCTTCTCAGCTTTTTTAATTGTTGACGTTTACTTTTCTTAGTTTGTTTAATCCAGCAACCCAATCTTCCTTCGTCAAGCTCGTTCTTCCATCTCTTGATATATTTTAGCACTTTTATTCAGTTCCCGAGTGGCCGGAATAAAGCTGTAGTATTTATTACTAAGGGATACAGCATTCAGCTTGAATTCTAATGTGTACGATTGCTTTGGTTTTTGCATTTTTTTGTTTTAAAAACCAAAGGTCTTCTATTTCTGTATGCAATTTTAAGTGGGAACTCCAATAGACTTATGATGCAATTTTCAATTCTTTTATAATAACAAAAGGTGTAACTTTGAAAAAAAACAACTATGAAAATCGCTAGAATTTTTAGAAACGTATTTATTACTATTTCTTTAACACTATTTATAACAAGTTGCAGTGTTCATACTGTTCATAATTCGTCTTCAAATTCGGGGAAGATTCCTCCTGGGCAGGCAAAAAAAATATCAGGAAGTAAGAGTGCAAAAAATTACGCACCTGGTCAGCAGAAAAAAAGATAAGCAGTTTTTGTAAGTAGACTCCTTATTTAACTAATATGTAGATCTGTTTTTTAATTGAATAGGTTTTGTGTCGAGGAATAAATTTTAGAGAATATGATTAAATATTTTATTCATAAAAATTAAAGGGGTACTTATTAAGTACCCCTTTAATTTTTACAATTTAATGTTTTCTATGCCCATGCCCATGTCCATTATTTTTATGTTCTTTATTATTTCCTTTACCTGGTTTTAGACCAATAGTTTTTTGTGGTTTACCTTTGTAGCCTTTACCATATTTTACTTTATGAGTTTTATAGTTATCATATGGAGAATCACCTCTGTAATTGGTAAGAACAACTTTATATTCATTGTAAAGATCATAATTTCTATAGTTTCTAGGAAGGCTCCTTGCTCTTGTCCATTTTCCATTACTAATATAAATGTAACTAGATGCATTAATATCATAATACATTTCAAGATCAGGAAGATAATAATAGCGTACATCTGTATAACCTACAGGACCCCATGCAGGTGGAGTTCCAATATTAACATTAACTGATACTTGAGCATGTAAAGAACTTATAGTAATGAAAAATATACTTATGAATAAAAGTTTTAAAGATTTCATGGTTTCAATTTTTTATTAAATTAATAATGCACTGATAAGAACAAAAACCGAACCTAAAATTGTTTTTTCACAAATATTTATCATAATGCTGTAATAATAAATTCGCTTCGTCTGTTCATTTGATGTTCAGCTTCAGTACATGGTACGCCATCAGAACAACCGTTTACAAGTTGTGTCTCC
>NZ_JAJMOZ010000031.1:0-7352 GCF_020991525.1 Flavobacterium sp. EDS | reverse complement strand
TCCTCCCAAATACTTAGTTTGAGTTATAATTCCATTATCAGTTACAATTTTCTCTAGTTTTTGCCCAGTTGCGTTGTAAATATAAACAATGTTTCCATTTATGCCAAATGTTATTTTGGTTGGTAAATTAAGATGATTATAACGTATTTCTGTGATGTTTTTGTTTTTATCACTAATCATATTTCCGTTGGTATCATAGGCATAATCATCTCCATTTTTATTACCATCTATAAAGCCTCTTGCATCATTACCAGCTGGGTTATCGGTTACTTTTATTAACTGGTTTGAATTATCATTTTTATATTCATAAGTTAAATCATCTATTTGAAAATTTATTGATGGTGTATCGCTGTCTCCAAACCTTTGAAGAAACATTATATTGCCATTTTTATCATAACTCAAACTCTCATTATAAGCCCCTGGAACTGGGATATTTCCCTCTGGTTTTTGGTAAATTGCCTTTTTCAATCTATTAAGATCATCATATTGATATCCATAGGAACGTAAACCGAGATCAGAATTTACTCGCCAGAATGTTTCGGCAATATTACCGTTGTACAATGCTTTTATATTAGTATTTCTTGTTGTACTGTTATAATTTATTTTAAATGCAAACAAGTCTTTAGGATCGCTATCTTGTTGTAAATTATCTGTTTTATTTATGGCCGTTAGCCAGCCTCTTATATTGTAACTATAATCAATTTTTTGCAGCGGATTCCCTGTATTGTTCCCTACTCTTTTGTATTTGAGTTGCCCTAATTCATCATAGTTATTTTCAGAAAGAAGCTGTATTACGCCCCCATTTATCTGATGGGTATGCGTAAACAAACGATCTTGTGCCGTATAGGTAAACTCTTCTTTTATGATAAGCTCTGTTGCTCCTGATTCGCGCTTGTGTTTGGTTATTGTGTATAACGTTTTTCCTGTAAAATCAAGTTTATTATCAGTGATGGTATATCCACTTAAGTGGTTTTGTAAATAACTGCGTATTGGTCGGGCTTTATCATTATAAAAAATACTGCTAGTTTCTCCCAAAATGGAAGTGGCTGTTGTTAATACTCTTGTCCAACTGCCTGTTGCAAGTCCTTTTGTATTTACCAAAACGGTTTGTCCTTCAACTGTTGTAGGAACACTAGCTGCGTTTGGGTAATTGTAATTATCATAATAATTTACGGTTAGGAGCGTGAAAATTTTCGGTTCAATAGCATTACTATAATTTACAGCAATTTTATCGATAGTACCAGAAGGTTGTTTGGTTTCATATAGCGTAGTTGCAGTATTCTGTGCATCCTGCATGGTTTTTCTACTTGGTGCATTCGGGGTTGAATTTAACCAACCTGTATAAATTGGTCGGCTAAACGCATCGTATTTGGTAATTAACCAGCCTACAGCTGTATCGTTATTAAAAGGAGAATTGGCTGGTCCTGTAGCCACAGGACGGTCTCGTTTATCATACACTATAAATTCCCATTGCTTGCCCGGTAATTTCTTTTCGGCCAAACGGTTGCGATTATCGTATTTGTATTGGTAACATAATTCGTTTAAGACTTCTTCGATTATGCCTCCATCTGCCTTTGGCGGAATTACATAAGTTAGATTTCCGTATTTATCATAAACATAATAGGTATCATGTTTTTGTAGCGATTCGTAGGTTCTTTTTAGAATGACTTGTCCTTCCTTATTTTTAAATTCTTCTGTTCCTGTTTTTGCTCCTGGAATAGTATTTTCATCATAGATAATAGTCTTATACAATTGATTTTTTGCATAATATCCATTATCTGAAAAGGCTATTTCATACAGTCCCAATCCTGCATCCCAATTTGCGGATGCTGTATAGCGTTTCACTTCATTATCATCATTGGTTTTATAATCAAATTTAATTTCGTGACCACTATTCATCGCCCATGCATTTCCTGGAGCTGCTTGTTTTAACACTCGGCTTAACGGAGAAGATTCCAATTTCTTTTCTGAAAAAGGATTGGATGTGTTTTCGTATTTTTCGGTATTATAAAAAGTCATTGTAGCGTTTATTGCTGTTTGAGATTCTATTCTAGGATATTGATTATTAGAATTAGGGAGCGAAAAAGGCAAATATTCTTTTTCTTGTCTTCCAAAGGGATCATATTCTATTAGGGTTACAATATCTTCCCTGTTACCACCTTGTCCTATGGCAATAGTTTGTACAGGACGTCCTAAACCATCATAATAGATGATGCTTTGATTTACTTCATCTTTGGTCAATGCTTTTAATTGTTCTTCTTTTGCTTCTTTTTTAGGTCTACTGGTATAAATCAAATTATCATCGCTAAATGTTTGAGCTATTATTTTTGTAACCGGCAACAATAGCAAAACTAAAATCAATATACTTTTTTTCATTTTGTTTGTTTTTGTGGTTAGTTTTCTTCTTCAAAAGGCATAATTGTAAATGAAATATTATCACAATCATAGTTGGTAATAGCCATACCATCCTCTTCTAGTAGCTCTTGACATTCTACCATTAGGCAACTATACTCATTTTGGCATTGGGATAAACCTTGTTGGGCTATTTCATCGGCATCTATTTGAGAAATAGTCGAAGTATATTTTCCCGAAGGAACATGATAAGCAACTTTAAAATGTCCAAAATCTTCCGAAAACAAACTAAAATTACCTCGTAATTCTTCATTTTGATAGGTACAATAACCATTGGCATTTACATATTCTTGGCCATAATTGTTTAAATTGGCTTGAGCCTGAGCATCGGCATCGGCTTGTGAGATTGTCGAATTATATGTGCCTTCAGCAATTGTATAATACATTGTAGCAGGTATGCCAGTTTCTTCACAATCATTCTTGGTAAAAAGCTTACTTATGCCTTTATTCCTGTAATAACAAACTCCATTGTTATTAGCATATGCTTGTCCATTTTTGCTTATATCGGCTTGCGCTTGTGCATCAGCATCTGCCTGTGAGATACTCGAACTAAAAGTTCCTATAGGTACTTTGTACATAACACTGGCCGATGCTCCTGTACTACAATCATTTTTTGTATAAATTTTACTTATTGCAACATTTTTATAAATAGATGCCTCTGGTAGTAAATAATCAATAATTTGCCCTTTATAGTTGTAATAATGGGTTTGTACAATATTTAAATCCTGATCTTTTATATATTGTAATCGGTTAAACTTATCATAATGATAATAAGTACTGATTCTACTTGGGTCAGTTATACTTGTAACCCCTACAAGTGGGTTATAGGTATAAGTAGTTATAAAAGCATTTGGCAAAGTAGCTCTAAATGCATCCTGACCATTTCGCAGTAACTGTTCGGTACAATTAGCTGACATGCAATTATCATCATCGGCATTTGATAATGCCTGTAAACTTGTTATTGTTTCTAAAGGAATTGAAGCATAAGAAGCATTCTCAATTTTAGCAATAGGTTGTGTTTTATTGTACCCCCAAATAATAGACACAGGGGTTCCTCCCTCTAAAGTATACTGCAAAATATTACCTTTATCATCATACTGGTCATAGGTTATTTTTTTATCAGTACTGTTATTAATATTGTCTATACCTTTGTTTGCATAAATATATCTTGGTAATAATAAATTACTAGTTACCAAGCTTTTATCATAAACAGTCTTTTGTTCTGATAATTTTGTTACTCCATTATAAGATAGTGTAGCAAGCGGAACTCCAACTATATTTTTATCTTTTAACTCATTTACAAATGGTTCACTAGCCACTATCGCGTCTTGTGGGTAGAAATACTTTGTTTCGAGTGTTTCTTCATTACTGTTATTCGTCTGCATTTTGGTAACTTGATTATGCACTGGATTTTCAAAACTATAAGAAATTGTTTTTTTAATAGTAATTTTTTCACTTTCATCATAATCAGTTTCTGTTGTACTCGTCATCACTTTTTTTCCTAATGAAACCTCGCCTGTAAAATAAAAAAATTGCGCGCTGTAATAATCTATACTCTTTCCCTGAATATATGGCTCGGGTGTAAAATTTGGATCATAAGGATCATAAGGATCACTAAAAATATTAAAAACTAAATTGTATGGTAATTCAAGTTGTTTTAAAATGGTATATTTATTCTCTACACTTTTAATTTTTTTTAAAGTATTAGAGGCATCTCTTTTATAAGTAATTGTATTGGTTAACGAGCCATAATTCCAGGAATCATTTTTATAATAAGAAAAATCATATATGTTAAGTGTGTACTTAAGCATTAAGGTCGAATAAGGATAATGTAATATAAAAAGAGGATGCTTGAATGTCGTAGGAGCATCTCTAATGGTCCTTTCCGAAATTATATTTTGGTAATAATATTCTGTCTTGCCATTTGTTACAGATGTATTAGGATTAATTTCAGTTTCTATTATTTTACCATAAGTAATGTTGGGACTACCACCAATATTATTGTTGTACAATGCCGAACTTGAACAGACAGGTGTAGATTCTTGAATGCCCGGATCATGAGTTAATATTATATATCGTTTATAAGAACCTAATCCTTCTTTATTTAATATATTCTCTTCTTGATAATCAAATCGTTTTATGCTCACTGGAGTAATAGTTCCAATTTGATCAAAATTTTCTATCGACTTAATACGCAACCCACCTACAAGCTTTGTAGTAACAACTTCTTTAAATCCCGAATTCTCCTCCCATGATGCTGTAATACTACTTATTGGACAACCATACGCACCAATATTTCCTGTTCTAAATTCGTTAGCAGATAAAGTATGGGACGAATCACTAAATTCTCGAGTATAAGTAAAATTACCTCCCAAAGTAAACGGTAATGGTCTAAAAAAAATTTCAGAATCAAATGTTACATTTGTACTTCCTCCATTTTCATCTGTTGCAGGCATAAAAGAAATAATTAATTTTCCACTGCCGAGAATATAGTTTTTAGGTGTAAAAGTGGTATTTGCACTGTGAACTGTACAACTTTCACTATCATATCCATAAGCAACAACACTTGCGGTTCTCGGAACAATTGTAGGAATTGATTCTTTTAAATCATATTTATTGGCTTCATATTCAAAAATTGAATAACCTCCTTCTGGGTATGTTATTTTTTTTAAAATTCCAGATTGCATTAAAGTTTCATTAGCCTTTCTATCTCCAGTACCAAAATTGATTATTCGCGTATTCCCCACTTGATTATTCAAATCCATCTTTGTAGGAGGCATTAATGACCCAGAATTATTATTTATATATCCCCAATAATCCTGTTTGTTAGTTCCTCTTAGAGGCAGTTGAATATTGTTATAATCAAAAGCATATTTAGTATTGGTCTGACTATCTATTATTTCCTTTAATCGTAAAGATTTATTCCTGCTATTAAAATTTCTACTTCCCTCATAATCTGAATTGTGTTCAACTGATGTGACGTTCCCACCAGACCTTACATAATAATCGTAATTAAAATTCGATTTTTGAATTAGAAGATTTTTATTGTTAAGTACTGAATAAACTTCAATAGAATTTAATTTATAATCTAAAATTAAATCTTCTCTATCAAGCGCAGAAATGAAATCTATTCTTCCATTTGAAAAAGTGATAGATTGCAAAAATTGCTTTTTGATCTTGGTACTTACAGGGTAATTTGTCCTTATCCAAGAAGAAACTGTAGCTGGATATAAATTCTCAGAGGCAACAACTGGGTAATCATAGCTATCAATTGACTTATAGTTAAATGAAATGATTTCTGTACCATTTACAGAGATAATTTCGGTTAGATACCAGGCAGAAATAAAGCCCGTTCCTAAATAGGAAATTGATTCCGTAGGATTTGATGTTACTTCTACTGATTCAACTCCTTTAAGGGTTTTACCAAATTTATAAATTGTACCATCGTCTTTAGTAATCTCAATTTCGCTATCTGAAATAATTTTAACCTTAGTATTTTGAAAATCCCTAAAGTATGCTTTATAAGAATCGTTTTGATCAAAATAAAAAGATCCAGACAATCCTGGTGCACATACGACATATTCGTCTGGTGCAGTGTCTTGCTCTCCTTTATGCATTAAATATAAAGCTTTGTAATTTTTATGACTAAAAACTAAATCTCTAGATAACAAAGGGATAGGTGTCCAGTATTTTTGTATTCCAAGTGCGCTATCGGGTATGCCTTTAGTATTTCTTACAATTGCTCCACCTGCATCTAAGTTCCATCCTAATCCCACCCAAGAAGCAGTCTCATTGAGTTGTATGCCCGAAGTATTATAGCTAAGAGAAATGGGTACTGTAATTTCTCTGGTTTTGATAGTGTATATAGGAACATTCACATTGAGTCTGCCTGTAGAATAATCCACAGGGTACAGCCCTTGTTTAGCAAATGATGCTGCATTGGGACTTACTGGAAAATAATTAGGTAAGTCTTTTGTTACTTGTCCATTAGAGTTATAACTAATAAAAATTAGAGTATAGAGATATATGTTTTTTTTTATTGTATTTTTCATTTTCATTAAAATTTGATGTTATTAAATGATTTTTATCATCTAATTTTTCCCTGTTCTTATTACTTTAATACCATCTGTTTTTACATTGGTTTTTATATTAACGATATAAATACCTTCGGGGTATTGCCCTAAGTCAATAGGAACGGTTCTGTCGGTAATAGGAAATTGCTGTAAGATGCGACCAGCCATATCAACTACTGTAGCAGTTCCTTTCTCATACTCATATCCTATGATGATGTTAGTGAATGTTACTGCAGGATTTGGTATTGCTTCTATATCTATTTTAACTTTTTCTACCTTGGTCTTGTCTTTTAATTTAACTACCCAAAAATCATTTCCTCCTATACTACCATTTTTATCTTTGGATGCACTAGAGTTTGAGGTTCCTGCCATAAGATAGCCTCCATCTCGAGTCTCAATGAGTTTGCGTAAGATATCTTCGCCTGCGCTACCTACTGTTTTCTTCCAGAGCTCCTCTCCTTTCTCATCTATTTTTAAAGCGATATAATCATTGATTCCTACTTTGTCTTTATTGATAAGATTGGTTACTTTTCCTGTCAGACCTGTTGTAGGATGTTTGTTCTCACTTTGAGCATACCCACCTATCAAATACGTGTTGTCTTTATTTTCTACAAGTGAAGTTAGGATATCAACTTTCCCAAAATCATAGGTTTTGCTCCAAATGACTTCGCCTTTTTCGTCTAGTCTTACTACCCAATAATCGGTACCGTCTCCTACCATTCCACCCAATGTAGTAAGCGGTTGTGTGCTATTTGAGTTTCCTCCTGCAACATAACCTCCATCTTGGGTTTGATGAATGACATACAGTTGATCGTCTCCATTACTGCCATAGGTGTTTTGCCATTCTATGGCTCCAACAGCGTCAAC
>NZ_JAJMOZ010000030.1:0-10724 GCF_020991525.1 Flavobacterium sp. EDS | reverse complement strand
ATTGACGCTGTTGGATCCATAGAATGGCAAAATACCTATGGCAGTAATGGAGACGATCAACTGTATGTCATTCATCAAACCCAAGATGGAGGTTATATAGCAGGAGGAAACTCAAATAGCACACAACCGCTTACTACATTGGGTGGCATGGTAGGAAACGGTACCGATTATTGGGTACTAAGACTAGATGAAAAAGGCGAAGTCATTTGGAGTAAAACCTACGATTTTGGGAAAGTAGATATCCTGACTTCACTTGTAGAAAATAAAGACAACACGTACTTAATTGGTGGGTATGCCCAAAGTGAAAACAAACATCCCACAGAAGGACTAGCAGGAAAAGCTATGGGATTGGTAAATAAAGAGAAAACAGGAATCAACGATTATATCGCTTTAAAAATAGATGAGAAAGGAGAGGAGCTCTGGAAGAAAACAGTAGGGAGTGCAGGCGAAGATATCTTACGCAAACTCATAGAGACTCGAGATGGAGGCTATCTTATGGCAGGAACCTCAAACTCTAGTGCATCCAAAGATAAAAATGGTAGTATAGGAGGAAATGATTTTTGGGTAGTCAAATTAAAAGACAAGACCAAGGTAGAAAAAGTTAAAATAGATATAGAAGCAATACCAAATCCTGCAGTAACATTCACTAATATCATCATAGGATATGAGTATGAAAAAGGAACTGCAATGGTTGTAGATATGATGGGGCGTATCCTACAACAATTTCCTATAACCGACAGAACCGTCCCTATTGATTTAGGGCAATACCCCGAAGGTATTTATATCGTTAATATAAAAACCAATGTAAAAACAGATGGTATTAAAGTAATAAGAAGAGGGAAAAACTAATTCTACTTGAAGATAAGATTGTTTTATAGAATTTATTGAAATAGTCTTTTTTAAGAACCTAATATTATGCCTATCTGTTTGATAAATAGAATACAACCAAAATAGACCATTACATAAAATAATTATGAATTATAAGCCATTAATTAAGGCAAAATTAAAACATTTACGTTTTAGTATGTCTTTTTATAAAACACTTTTAATACTACTGTTTTTACTGAAAATTTCAGTATTGACAGCTCAAGAAGAACCAATTAATATTTTACCACCTTCTATCGATAATTATAATTTCACAAAATACGGAGGATTAGAAATGGGAAATAATAACGGAGGCTTTTCCTATTCTGTTCCACTTCATAATATTAAATATGGGGGAATGAATGTTCCAATTTCTTTAAGTTATTATACTGATGGAGTAAAAGTTAATGATATTGCCGGGATAGCAGGGATGAACTGGAACCTTATGGCAGGAGGAATGATTACTAGAGTGGTTAAAGATCGGCCTGATGAAGACCTAAGCACCGAAAAGTTCAGACCCGATACTGAATATATAAAGCACATTGTAGATGGAGGTTATACAGACGCTTACTACCTAGCAAACATTAAAGAAGATGCTATGAAACTTTGGAATACAACTTATAATTCAAAAGGGAGTAAATTTTTTAACTGGTTAGATACTGAACAAGATGCATTTAGTTTTAATTTTAATGGACATAGTGGAACTTTTTATATTGACGACAATCAAATTTATTTAGATAGTGATGAGAATGGGATAAAAGCAACATTTGAAGTAGTTGTTGATGGTTTTACAAGATCACTTAAATTTACCTTTATCACTGCCGAGGGGATTAAATATACTTTTGGGGGGAGTCCTGATTTTGTAGAGAGCTCTGAGATCACCAGTAATTGTTCCAGAAATTATGAAGAGCCAATCCCTACGGCTTGGGTTCTGAAACAAATTGAATTTCAAAATCAGTTTGTTAATTTTTCATACACAAATATATTCAAGCATTATCCTTATGATTATTCTCAAAGTGTAACTTACAGGTTCTCTGAGGATCATTATCGCTGCCCAGATCCAAGAACGATCTCTAATTGTACGTCATATTTTCGTAGTACTAATACAAAAGTATTGAGCCAAATCGATTTTGGTACCTCTAAAATAAAACTTAATTATTTGACTCAGAGAGAAGATTATTACGATGGTTACCTGCTTGATGAATTGATTGTTACTAATGGTTTTGAAGATGTTGACAAAATAAATTTAAAATATCTTTATTCATCTAGTAAGTCTTTTAATGTTCCAAACCCCAATACAAAAGTAAATGATAAAAGAGCATTTTTAGAAAAAATAATATTTAAAAACAATGGTACTCAGGAATTTGAATACAACAATATTGATGGATTAAGCCCTAGGCTTTCGTATAGTCAGGATTTTTATGGTTATACAAATGAAAATTTTTTCAACTCACTTCTTAATGTCACTGCGAATGGTAGTAAAATGAATGAAATTTTCGCGTTGATGATAAATAAATTTCCAGGATTAATTGACAAAGCTGATCGTTCTACAGATACTCAAAAATCCTTATATGGTGTTTTAACTAAAATTATATATCCCACCAAAGGATATTCTAAAATAGCTTATGAAAACAATTTGAATCTTGAAAATTTAGAGACTGAAAAATCGGAATCAAAGTATATAGAGCTGAGTAAAACAAGTTGTCAAGGTTTTAACAATGAGCCTGTTGAATCACATCAGTTTACTTTTATCGGAAATGATACTAGCATATCTTTATCTGCTCATGCTTTAGTAGATAGATGTGAGGGGGTTACTATTGATGACATTCACGACAGACATGGTTTGACTATAAAAGATCTGACTGAAGGAGAAATATTATACAGTTTAGTGATTGATGCTGACGAAGAATTTATTTCTAATGAAACAATATTTCCATCTAGATATCCAACTGATTATCAAGGATTTCAAAGAATATTTCTACCGATAAAAACGAAAAAGGGTCATTTGTATGAGGTAACTTATAGTGTAATGACAAAATTTAATGACATACGTGGTAGCCTTGCTATTTCTTATAATAAATATAATGTAAGAGTACCCACGGTTGTAAATTATAGTGGAGCCAGGGTATTAAGTATTACAGATTATGACGCGAATGATGATATGTATAATTATAAAAAATATGTATACAATGATGTATCGGATCTGATTTCTGGAAAAACATCACTTCACCATAATTACCCACAACACCCTTCTTGGACTATTAGTTGTACAGCACCTACCTGTTTTCTCGAAAATGGTATTAATACTCGTGTTGATTGTGATAATGTATGGACATTTGGTTCTAGTAATTATTCCCTTGCTTTTAATACAAGAGGAAATAGGATTAATTACAATACGATTAGTACCATACTAGCTAATAAGAATGTTATTGAAAATAAATTTTTAGTTAACGATACGGATAACGATAGACCAATAAATGTCCATCGAAAATATTTACAAACTACACCTTACTCAAATACTGATGCCTGGTATGATGGTAAATTAGAAGAAACAACGCTGTACGAGAATCAAGCAGGTGCTTATGTTCCTCGCAAAATAACTAAAAATAAATATGAGATTATAGATTCAAAAAAGTTTCATAATTATAATACCGAATTAGGAATTTCAAACGAACAGGGATTTATGCACATGGAACTAAATCAGGTATTTAATAGAGTAGAGCCTGAATTTGTCGTTGAAGGTACTATCGGACGTTGTACTACTTTAATTTGTTATATAAGAGAACAATTAAGTGTTGAGAAATATTATAATTATTGTAGAATTCGAGCTAAAACACAAACAACAGAAATAGATTTTATAGGAAATAAAGAAATCATTAATATTACTAATTATAAGTACAATACTACCTATCCTTATTTAATAAGTTCTGAATCAACAACAAATTCTGTTGGAGATGTGACAAAAAATGAATATTATTATGCTACTGATGCTACAATGGTAAGTCAACCGTTTGTGAATCAGTTGAAAGATAAAAATATATATTCTCCTGCTTTAAAGAAAGTAACTCTTAAAAATGATAACAAAATATCTGAGCAACTAACAGTTTATGATAATAGCATATTAACAGGGAATTTATTGCTTCCAAAGTTTATTTATGGAGCTAAATTTCCAGGAACAGGTAACTTAGAAAAGAAAATAACCTATGATCAGTATGATGATAAAGGTAATATTTTGCAGTATACTTTAGAGGGAGGAACTCCTGTGTCTATTATTTGGGGGTACAATAAGACACAACCTATTGCAAAAATTGAAAATGTAAAATACTCCACTATCCCTGAATCAACTATTACTAACCTGCAGCGATTATCAAATGAAGACTCAGATAATTGTCTTGGAGATAACTGCACTGAAGAACTTTTAAGAAAGGGATTAGCAGTGCTTAGAAATACTTTTGATGATGCTTTTATTTCTACTTATACCTACAATCCGCTTATTGGGGTAACTAGTATTACAGATCCAAAAGGGTTTTCATCCTATTATGAATATGACTTGTCTAATAAATTAAAATTTATAAAGGATAAGGACTTAAATATTCTTCAAAAATATTGTTACAACTTCAAAGGGCAACAGATAGATTGTAGTGACAACACTTCTACAACCATTGTTTTATATAAAAGTATAGCTCGAAGTGGCTCATTTACCAAGAACAATTGTGCTTCGGGTGGTATTGGTTCAAGTGTAGCTTACAATCAGGTGGCTGGGGTTTCTACTTCAACAATTTCTCAGGCAGATGCTGATGCTATAGGTTTAACTAAATTTAATACTGATGGGCAAGCCAATGCCAATGCTAAAGGGGATTGTACATTTAAGAGTATTGCCAGAAGTGGTTCATTTACAAAAAATAATTGTGCTTCGGGCGGTATTGGTTCAAGCGTGGCTTATAATCAGATAGCCGGTGTTATTACGTCAAAAATTTCTCAGGCAGATGCTGATGCTATAGGTTTAACTAAATTTAATACTGATGGACAAGCCAATGTCAACGCTAAAGGGTATTGTACTTTTAGTAGCATTGCCAGAAGTGGCTCCTTTACCAAAAACAATTGCGCTGTAGGCGGTGTTGGTTCAAGTGTGGCTTATAATCAGGTCGCTGGGGTTTCTACTTCGAGAATTTCTCAGGGAGATGCTGATGCTATAGGTTTAGCAAAGTTTAATGTTGATGGGCAAAATAATGCAAACGCAAGTGGTAGTTGTACTTTTAGCAGTATTGTCAGAAGCGGCTCCTTTACCAAAAACAATTGCGCTGTGGGTGGTGTCGCTTCAAGTGTCGCTTACAATCAGGTCGCTGGGGTTTCTACTTCAAAAACTTCTCAGGCAGATGCTGATGCTATAGGTTTAGCAAAGTTTAATGTTGATGGGCAAGCCAATGCCAACGCTAAAGGGGATTGTACTTTTAGCAGCATTGCCAGAAGTGGCTCATTTACCAAGAACAATTGCGCTTCGGGCGGTATTGGTTCGAGCGTGGCGTATAATCAGGTCGCTGGTGCTTCTACATCAAAAACTTCTCAGGCAGATGCTGATGCTATAGGTTTAGCAAAGTTTAATGTTGATGGGCAAGCCAATGCCAACGCTAAAGGGGATTGTACGTTTAAGAGTATTGCCAGAAGTAGCTCATTTACCAAAAACAATTGCGCTGTAGGCGGTGTTGGTTCAAGTGTGGCGTATAATCAGGTGGCTGGGGTTTCTACATCGAAAACTTCTCAGGCAGATGCTGATGCTATAGGTTTAGCAAAGTTTAATGTTGATGGACAAGCCAATGCCAACACTAATGGTTATTGTACTTTTAGTAGTATTGCCAGAAGTGGCTCCTTTACCAAGAACAATTGTGCTGTAGGTGGAGTTGCTTCAGTTGTGACTTATTATCAGGTTGCTGGGGTTTCTACTTCGAGAATTTCACAGGCAGATGCTGATGCTATAGGTTTAGCAAAATTTAATGTTGATGGGCAAGCCAATGCCAACACTAATGGAAGTTGTACGTTTAAGAGTATTGCTAGAAGTGGCTCATTTACCAAGAATAATTGTGGAATTGGAGGTGGCACAGGTACAAATGTAGCCTATAGCCAGCCAGCTGGTAGCTCAACTTCAATAGTATCTCAAGCAGATGCTGATTCAAAAGGATTACTTCAATTTAATAAAGATGGCCAAGCTAATGCCAATACAAATGGGAATTGTGTCTTTTATAACAAATCCAAAAGTGGTAGTTTTATTAAAAACAACTGTGGTTTAGGAACCGAGCCAGTAGGACCAACTCTGTTTGTCGTTCCAGATAATTCTGTTATTTCTTACGAATCTCAAGCAGAGGCAGATAGTTTTGCTCAGCAGATAGTAAATTCTCAAGGACAGAGCTATGCTAATACAAATGGTACCTGTAAACAGATTTATTTTGATGCACAAGGTGTTTATGAGATCTTATTAAAAAAAATGTTCATAACTCTTACTGCTTCCTCCGCGAATCATAATGGAAGAACATATAATATTGAAATTGTCTATGATACGGCCCAAAATTTCACAAATTATTTAACCGTTCAATTGTCTTTATTACCTGGAGAAACAGAAAAAACACTTACTGTGCCAGTACGCGCATTAACTCATGCACGAATTTCTTTTAATCATATACCTTAATCGTATGAAAAAATATATACCAATATTAATTATGTTTTTGTGCGTAAGTACCAATATAGTGGCTCAAACTTTCAGTGATGATAATTTTATTTATACAATCACCCCAAAAAAGGCCATCAAAGCAGGAAATTTTAATTCACTGACCAAAGACGAAATAAATCAAAATGTAAGTTATTTTGACGGACTGGGTCGGCCAATACAAACCATCGCTATTGGTCAGGGTGATGGTGGACTAGATATTATAACTCCTGTGGAATATGATGGTTTTGGAAGACAGCTGAAAGAGTACTTGCCTTATGCATCATCAAATGGAGGAAATAGCTATGGCAAAATAGATCCAGCTACAGCAATAAATGCTACTGTAAATTATTATAGCACAGTAAAATACGAAAACACCACAAATCCATTTTCAGAAAAGAAATTGGAATCCGCTCCTTTAAATCGAGTTTTAAAGCAAGCAGCACCCGGAAATGCTTGGGCGATGAATAATGGCCACGAAATTAAATTCGAGTATCAAACCAATGAGGATAATGAAGTAAAATTATATAAAGCAACCGCTACTTGGGATGCTGGATTGGGTTTGTATAATATTTCTTTTTTAGATAACGGTCATTATGAAAAAAATCAATTGTATAAGACCATTACCTATGATGAAAATACTACTCCGGAAGCAAAAACAGGAACAGAAGAATTTAAAAATAAACAAGGACAAGTAGTTTTAAAAAGGACTTACGAATCGCAACAAAAACATGATACCTATTATGTTTATGATACTTACGGAAACCTAACCTATGTAATTCCGCCAAAGGCAGATGGAGCTATAACTGAAGAGGTTTTAAACGGATTGTGCTACCAATACAAATACGATAATCGCAACCGTTTGGCCGAAAAGAAATTACCAGGCAAGCAATGGGAGTTTATAGTGTATGATAAACGAGACCGTCCTGTGGCTACAGGACCAGCCAATTCTCCTTTTAATAACGATACAGCAGTAGGTTGGTTAATTACTAAATACGATGCGTTTAGTCGACCAATTTATACAGGTTGGTTAAATTCAACCCCGAATGCATCAAGTAGAAAAACCATGCAGGATGCTCAAGATACAACTGCTGTTATATTCGAAACTAAACAAAAAACTTCTGGTACTATCGATAAAATTGCTGTAAATTATAGTAACGCTATTGAACCGAAAAGTTTCACGCTCCTAACCGTAAATTATTATGATAATTACAGTTACCCAAACGCAGCTAGTGTTCCTACAACAGTTGAAGGACAAGCCGTTTTGGTAAATACAAAAGGACTTGCAACAGGCAGTTGGACAAGAGTATTAACAACAGCCACTTCCATTTTGGGAGAAACTAGCAGTATTTTTTATGATGATAAAGCCCGACCAATACGCAGTTATTTACAAAACCACTTAAGTGGATATACCATCACTGATAATAAACTTGATTTTACAGGAAAAACGTTATACACAATAACCAAACACAAGCGCGAATCAGGAGCAACAGAGCTTATCATAAAAGAAGAGTTTACCTATACGGCACAAGATCGTTTGTTTACGCATACCCATCAGATAAATGGGGGCGTAATACAGCTTCTTTCTGAAAATAACTATGATGAATTAGGGCAACTTAAATACAAAAGAGTAGGGAACAATACAGGGAATCCACTGCAAAAAATTGATTATACTTACAATATAAGAGGCTGGCTAACGGCCATAAATAAAACAGATAATTTAGAACAAGATAGCGATCCTAAAGACTTGTTTGCTTTTAAGATAAACTATAATAAAGTAGATTGGAATTCTAATGCTGCAAAAGCACTATATAATGGTAATATTGCTGAGACTTCTTGGACTACTGGCTCTGATGTTACAGGGGTTATACGTGGGTATGGTTATCAATATGATCAATTAAATCGCTTAAAAGATGCTACTTACCAAACTCCAAGCCTTACAGACAACAAGAATTATTTTGGAGAAAATCTGGATTACGACAAAAATGGAAACATTATGCATCTAGAACGTAAGTTTGTTGCTGGAGTTGGTAGTAATCCATACGCCGATAATATGGATAATTTGGGGTATTTCTATCAGAATAATTCAAATCAATTGATGAAAGTAAGCGATACCTCTAATTCTCCAAAAGGATTTAAAGATGATAGTGATGGTTATAATGACAGTTCTGATGATTATGCTTATGATGGTAATGGTAATTTAATTAAAGACGAAAACAAAAACATCACAGAAATACGTTATAATCATCTTAATTTACCAACCAAAATAACATTTGGCACAAATGGAAACATTGTCTATATTTACAACGCAACGGGGCAAAAACTAGAGAAAATTGTAACTGATAATGGAGTTGTAACTCAAACTAAGTATTTGGGAGGATTTCAGTATAAAAACGATGTACTGCAGTATTTTCCAACAGCAGAAGGTTATGTAAACAATACACCTGTAAATGGAGCAAACAGCTATAATTATGTATTTAATTATACGGATCATTTAGGAAATGTTCGGGTGAGCTACAAAAAGAATGCTCAAAATGTTCTTGAAATTCTTGAAGAAAATAATTACTATCCATTTGGTTTAAAACATGAGGGGTATAATACAGATAATAAACAACCGAATTATAAGTATAAGTATAACGGAAAGGAATTGCAAGACGAACTGGGGCTTAACATGTATGACTATGGTGCTAGGAATTATGACTCCGCATTAGGTCGTTGGATGAATATTGACCCGAAAGCAGAGTTATATTATTCTATGTCACCATATGTTTATGTAGCGAATAATCCAATGAGATATATTGACCCTAATGGAATGGAAATCATTAATGGGGAAACCGCTCGAAGACAAAGACTAGAATCTCAAAATAAAGCACAACAAGAAAACTTAAATAATAAATATAACGGTAATACTAACTTATCTAAAAAAGATTTTGCTTCAAAAGAAGAATATAAAGAGTACAAATCTACTGTTAATTCTTTTGAAAAAATTTCTAATGCTCTTGAAAAAAGTGTAGCAGCAGAAGCAAATATCCAAGCATCAATAGATGACTTTAAAGCTACTGACCCTACAAATTTTGATAAAGCAAATAATTTAACTTCTACAGACAGTAATGGAACTGTACAAAATATTGACATAACCCTTAATGCAGGTAATGCTTATGAATTTGGTGGAGCTGTTACCAAAACAGGATTTAATAAAAATACTGATGGCACTTTTAACAGTATAGCTTCTATAAGTACTACTTTAGATTTTGGTACGATAAAGCCCGTGAGCAATGTTTTAGCTCACGAGATGGGACATGCATATAATAATGTACAAAATCCAACTCGAGCTATGCAAGATACCACAACGCATAATTGCCAAGACCCTTCAAACAGAAATACATTTCAATCCAAAACTGCTATGGATTGGCAAGAAAGGTATGATACATTAAAAGCTCAAAACAAAAAATAAATTTGGTATAATTTTTAAAATAACAAACTAAATAACGATAGAATATGAAAAAACTAATATTAATTTTATTTTTCGCCTTTTCTTTAAATTGTCACTCTCAAACAAGTAGTACTACTAGTAGTAGTATTGAAAGGTCATTTATACTACATTTTATTCAGGAAAATGTTTTGGTAATAAAGGATAAAACCGACAAAAGAAATGTATATAATCCTGAAGTGATAAATATTGAAATAGACACTTTGGGTAATTATGGTTCAGATATTTTATTTTGTAAGTTTAAATTAGGTAAGAACAAAATAAAATCAATGGATGAAAAATTAGAAATTTATCTTAAAACCTCTTCTTGTGATGAATACATCTTGGCTTATAATATTGAGAGTAAAGAGTTTTTTAGAATAAAAGGGTTTAATGGTAATGATTTGTTTTCTCTAATGAAAAGCATTAATCAGTCATCTACTGAACAAAAGTCAATAAAAAAAATACTATCAGAATTAAATGAGATTAACATTGGAGTAGATTTCACAGATATATACAATGCATTGAAAAAATTTAATTTTGAAGCTGATTGTCTTAAAACGTGCTCTGACCCAAAAGAAGCGCATGGCAAAATAAAGTAATTCCCTCCTAAAAACAAGCGAACTCCTACGCAAAGAGCATATAATTCTAAAACAGGTAATACTGATTTAGCTAAATTAGTGGTATATGCGA